>NZ_JBFNFE010000010.1:0-12503 GCF_040888245.1 Streptococcus wuxiensis | reverse complement strand
TTACACCAGTAACACCAACAGGTGAACCAGCTACAACTATTGGACCAAAAGGTAAAGAACAGTCTGGTAAACCAACATTCAAGGAAGGCGATAGCCGTGTTCCAATGAATGATGATGTTCCAGCTACATTTGACGATGGTTCAACAACTAAGACTATTCCAGGTGTTGGTACTTACACAGTAGCACCAGACGGAACAGTAACCTTCAAACCAGAACCTGAATTTACAGGAACAGCTCCATCTGTTACAGTTGTTCGTGAAGATATGAACGGAACAAAAGCTTCTGCAACATACACACCAACAGTAACACCAGTTACTACATTTGTAGACAAAGATGGTAAAGCAATTCCAGGATATCCAACAGAAGATGGCGAAAATCCTAAGAAAGATATCCCAGGTTATCGCTTCGTAGAGACTAAGAAACTTCCAAACGGCGACACAGAACATGTCTACGAAAAAGTGAAGACTAGTCACAAGGATAAAGACGGAAATGAAATTCCAGGATATCCAACAGAAGACGGCGAAAATCCTAAGAAAGACATTCCAGGATACCGCTTCGTTGAAACTAAGAAGTTGCCAAACGGTGATACAGTACACGTCTACGAAAAGATCACAACAACTCATGTTGACGAAAACGGAAACCCAATTCCAGGATATCCAACTGAGGATGGAGAACAACCTAAGAAAGATATTCCAGGATATGAGTTTGTGGAGACTGTTGTAGATGCAAATGGTAACATCCGACACATCTACAAGAAAGTTGTAACTCCAGAAAAACCAGAAGCTCCAGTTAAACCAGCTCCAGCTAAGGAAAATGCTCCTCAATTGCCAAATACTGGTACTGAAGATCATGCTAGCCTTGCTGCCCTTGGTTTAGTAGGTGTCTTGAGTGGATTTGGACTTATCGCTCGTAAAAAGAAAGAAGACTAATCAACTCTGTAAAGTAGTGGAAAAGTCACCTTTCTAATTAAAAACTAGTACATCGATAGATGCACTAGTTTTTTTATCGTTTTGCTTTGTGGCTTGTCTTAAGGATAGAACTATGCTACAATCTTGTAAAACAAGCAAGGATATCAAGATATGAAAAGTGAATACCAAAAAATGATTGCGGGAGAACCCTATCGCCCGTTCGATCCAGAACTTCGTACTCTAGCACAAACAGCAAGACAAAAGCAAGCCTCCTTTAATGAAGAAGTCGATCCAATAAAAGGTATGGAAATCATCAAAGGATGGTTTGGTTCAACTGGTGAAAACCTCTATGTCAATACTCGTTTGGTAGTGGATTATGGTGTCAATATTCATTTGGGAGAAAATTTCTATTCCAATTGGAATCTGACCATGTTGGATGTTTGTCCTATTACCATTGGCGACAATGCTATGATCGGTCCTAACTGCCAATTTTTAACACCCCTTCATCCACTGGATCCAGATGAACGAAATTCAGGTTTAGAATTTGGGAAACCAATTACAATCGGCAAGAACTTCTGGGCAGGTGGTGGGGTTATTGTCCTTCCAGGTGTTACACTAGGTGATAACGTTGTTGCAGGAGCAGGAGCTGTCATTACCAAATCCTTTGGAGATAATGTTGTCTTAGCAGGAAATCCAGCACGAGTTATAAAAGAAATTCCAGTCAAAGAAAATTAAAAGAACAGCGAAATGCTGTTCTTTTTTGTACCATAAGAAATGATTATTAATGAAGTTCGGATGGAATTAAGAAAACTTTCAGAAAAAGTTTAGGCTTCTTTTAGGAAGCTTCCGTAGACTAAGAGCATGTAAAATGAAAGACGGGGAAACGAGTATGAAAGTAAAAAATGGGCATTCCTATTAACGAGTATAACAACTCTAGCACTGGTAACAGCATGTACCCAGTCAACTTCAAATACAACAGCTAGCAATACTGCGACAACGAAAACGACATCAACTACAGATGCTAAGAAAACTAACTATTTCACAGACAAGGACTATAATACTTCCTATGATGAAAAGACAGCAGCAACTGTAACTTTGTCAGGATCAACGGCGACGGTATCAGGTGACGGAGTGGCCGTATCAGGTTCGACTGTTACTATTTCTAAGGCAGGAACCTATGTCATATCTGGTCAATCTGATGGAGTTCAAATTAAGATTGAAGCCGAGAAGACTGATGATGTACATATTGTTCTAAAGGGTGTGACCATGACCAATACCAATGCAGCTATTTCTGCAACATCAGCTGGTCATGTTTACCTAACTCTAGCAGATGGCACAACCAATAGCCTCTCAGATTCAGCTTCTAATAGTGATGAAAAAGCTGATGCAGCCCTCTTCTCTAAAGTGGACTTGACCATCAACGGTAAAGGAACTCTCAATATAGATGGTAAGAAAAACAATGGTATCAAGGCAAATGATACACTTCACATCACAGGTGGAAGCTACAACATCACAGCAGTCGGGGATGCCTTTAATGTCAATGATGAACTCAACATTACCGGCACAACTATGACTATCGATGCCAAGGAAGACGGAGTTAAGGTCGACAATGATGAGGACACATCTGTAGGAACCATGTATCTCTCTGACAATACCATCACTGTTACTGCTGGAGATGATGGTATCCACGCATCAGGTGATTTGGTTATTGATAGTGGTACCTATACCGTTAAGAATTCTACAGAAGGGCTTGAAGGTAAGTCAATCACTATCAACAGTGGAGACATCACCATATACTCAACAGATGATGGTGTCAATGCGGCCAACAAAAATGCCCAACAAAGTGAAATTTTCTTTGCTATGAATGGTGGGAATTTGACGGTTGAAGTTGGTCAGGGGGACACGGATCCAATTGACTCAAATGGTAACATTACTGTTACGGGAGGAACCATCAAAATGACTGGTCAAACTGGTTTTGACTTTGATGGAACAGCGACTTACACAGGCGGAGACATCTATTTCAATGGTGAAAAACAAACTGAGATTGTCAATTCGATACCTGGTGGAGGTGGACCTCAAGGAAATGGAGGCCCTGGTGGACGACCATAAAAGAAAATCTCCTTTCTCGAAAGAGAAGGGAGATTTTCTTATGTTATTAGGACGAAAAAGAATTATTCTCCGTCTTTTTTAAAGATGTTTTTAACGCCAGCTACTGCGCCTTCGACAGCTTCTTTTGCATCTTCAGCAACTTCTTTAGCTTTTGAAGCTACCTTTTCTGCAGCTCCTTCTGTTTGAGTTTTTGTATCGCCAGTTAGTTTACCAAAGCCTTCTTTAACAGAACCTTTAGCTTGGTTGAATTTTTCTTCGATTGACATGGGGGATACCTCCGTTAATTTTTTGTATTATCTAAATTACATCAGATATTGGTTTAAGTATATACCCTTTTATGCTAAAAAGCAAAAAACTGATACGAAAAGCATCAGTTTATTTTTTTAATAGGTTACAACATTCAATTGCCCTTTATCATATTCAGCGATAAAGATATTAGACACTTCTTCGAAACCTTCTTCTTTCAATTGTTCTGTTAGCCATTCCTCTGATTTGCCAATGGTTTCTAGGATTTCAACTTGGACAACGCCGTCTGTAATGACTGGGTACTTAGGATTCTCGTCACCCATTCTTACGACAATTAGCTGTCCGTTTTGCTCAATCACAGCTCTCTTGACTTCCTTTAGTTGGAAAATTCCTTGAGCACGCAATTTAAGGGCTACATCTGCAGCTGCAAGACCTTTTGAACGACAGGCTTCTGGATCTAATTTTCCGTTTTTTATGATAATAGTTGGTTTTCCATCAATCAGATGTTTGATGAAGTAAACATTGGTATTAAGCCATTTGAGTGACAGAATCAAAATCGTCCAGATGATGAGGATGACGATATATTGAAGGATGGTAATCGAGCTATTGTAGATAACCCCACCGATAATACCCCCGAGAACAAAGTTCTGGATTTGATCTACTGCAGAACTTGGTGCTAAATTTCCTTTACCTGTTACGTTAATAACAAAAACAAGAGAAAGTAGCCCCAAGGCCAATTTAATTGCAATCGTAGCAAAAAAGCTTATCATTTTTCAACCTCCACGAGTTCCACATCTGATTTATAGAGTTCCATTTTTTCTAATAAATAGCTATCTTGGTCAGTCCCGCTAATGGCGCGATAAAAATTGTCGCCAACCTTAATAATAGCTCCATCAGTAGTAGCTGAAGTATTGACATAAATATCTTTTTTATCAACACCTAACTCTTTTGATACAATCTCGATGAAGTGTAAGGAACTACGAAATTGATTATCATTGGATTGGCTGTTTTGAAAATTCGTAATGCTAATCAATACAAAAGCAATTAAGGTCAAAATAGAAATGAGCGATAATTCACGGAACTTACTCCCTCTTTTATCTTTGAAAGCCTTAAATGCAAAGAATCCAGTCACAATCACTAAGAATGTCGACACAATAATCATGGTCCAATTCTGTTGACTAATCTGACTGAGAACATAGTCATATGAATAGAATTTCATAAGATTTCTCCCTTTTTTAAATTCAATCTATTATAAACTAATTCCTAAGCTATAGCAATTTTATTATGACGAAAAAAGCATTTAATTGTTGTTTCCTACTTAAGGTAGGTTTTTCTGATTTGACTTAGCCTCCCGTCTTGACTTTTGTTTTGCTTTTGTTATAATAGTACAAATTTAGAGGAGATATTCTATGATTCAGAAATACGCTATTCCTATTTTAGAGTTTGATGACAATCCTCTGGCAGTCATCATGCCGAATCACGAAGGCTTGGATTTACAGTTACCAAAGAAGTGCATCTATGCATTTTTGGAAGAAGAGATTGACCGCTATGCTCGAGAAGTAGGAGCAGAGTGCGTTGGCGAGTTCATTTCTGCCACTAAAACCTATCCAGTTTATGTCATGGACTACAAAGGCGAAAAAGTTTGTCTAGCTCAGGCTCCTGTTGGTTCTGCCCCGGCCGCCCAGTTTATGGATTGGTTGATTGGCTACGGTGTGGAACAAATCATTTCCACTGGAACCTGTGGCGTCCTAGCCGATATAGAGGAAAATGCCTTTCTGGTTCCAGTCCGAGCCCTGCGAGATGAGGGGACCAGCTACCACTATGTAGCGCCTTCTCGTTATATGGATGTACATGTCGAAGCGATTTCTGCCATCGAGCAAGTCTTGGAACAACTAGGCATTCCTTATGAAGAGGTTATGACTTGGTCGACAGATGGTTTTTACCGAGAAACAGCTGAAAAAGTTGCCTATCGTAAGAAAGAAGGCTGTGCAGTTGTGGAGATGGAGTGCTCCGCTCTTGCGGCAGTAGCCCAGCTACGTGGAGTTGTCTGGGGAGAGTTGCTCTTTACCGCAGATTCCTTGGCAGATCTAGATAACTACGACAGTCGTGACTGGGGGGCAGAAGCTTTTGGCAAGGCCTTAGAACTCTGTCTTGAAATCGTTAGTCATATGTGACTGCTTTAACTATTTTATGGTACAATGTAGCTATGTTATTCAAATCATTTTCGGAAAAAATAAACACGACCTTGGGGCGTTTATCACCTGCTCGTCGAATTTTTTTGAGTTTTGCTTTGGTTATTTTCGCAGGCTCTCTTCTTTTGAGTCTGCCATTTGTGCAAGCAACAAGCTCCCAAGCGACCTATTTCGACCATCTCTTTACAGCAGTATCCATGGTCTGTGTGACAGGACTCTTTACTCAACCAGTAGCTACCACATATAACATCTGGGGTCAGTTAATCTGTATGTTTTTGATCCAGATTGGTGGTTTGGGTCTCATGACCTTTATAGGGATCTTTTATATTCAAAGTAAGCAAAAGCTAAGTCTTCGTAGCCGTGAAACAATTTTGGAGAGCTTTAGTTATGGAGAAACTCAGTCTTTAATGGTTTTCATACGTTCGATTTTCTTGACGACTTTTATCGTTGAAGGACTCGGAGCCTTCCTGTTAAGTTTTCGTTTTGTTCCAGAATTTGGTTGGGGTCGGGGGATTTTTACCTCTATCTTCGTAGCTATTTCAGCTTTCTGTAATGCTGGTTTTGATAATTTTGGAAGTACAAGTTTAGTAGCTTTTCAAACTGATCCTTTGATTAATCTAGTGCTTGCTGCTTTGATCATCACAGGTGGTCTAGGGTTCATGGTTTGGTTTGACCTGGCCACACAGTTGAGCAAGAAAAAACGTCGGCTTCGCTTCCATACCAAGTTGGTTCTCTTCTTGACAGCTGGAATTTTATTTACTGGAACAGTTTCAACCCTCTTGATAGAGTGGAACAATCCGGGAACGATTGGCAATCTCAGCATCCCTGATAAATTGCTAGTCAGTTTTTTCCAAACAGTTAGCATGAGAACGGCGGGTTTTGCTTCTATTGATTACACCCAGGCTCGGCCTGTTACTTTGCTGATTTATATCTTACAAATGTTTCTCGGTGGGGCGCCTGGTGGAACAGCCGGGGGGCTTAAAATCACAACCTTCTTTGTATTATTAGTATTTGCACGCAGTGAACTTTTAGGATTACCCCATGCCAATGTAGCTCGGAGAACAATTTTACCTCGGACAGTCCAAAAATCATTCAGTGTTTTTATCATCTTCTTGATAACTTTTTTATTGGGCTTAATCTTAGTAGGAATAACAACTGAGGGGAATCCGCGCTTTATCTACATCATGTTCGAGACAATTTCAGCGCTTGCCACGGTCGGAGTGACTGCCAATCTGACACCAGAGTTAGGCAGATTAGCTCTTAGCATTATCATGCTACTGATGTTTATCGGACGAATTGGGCCGCTGACGCTATTAGTTAGTTTGGCTGAGTATCAACCAGATAAGAAAGATATGATCCACTATATGAAAGCAGATATTACCATAGGATAAGAAAGGATAAACTATGTCAGATCGGACAATTGGAATTTTAGGTTTGGGAATTTTTGGGAGCAGTGTTCTCGCGGCTCTTGCTAAGCATGATGTAAATATAATCGCCATTGATGACCATGAGGAGCGAATCAATCAGTTCGAACCAGTCTTGGTACGTGGAGTTGTTGGAGATATTACCGATGAAGAGCTCTTGCTCTCAGCAGGAATTGATACCTGCGATACAGTTGTGGTGGCAACTGGGGAAAATTTAGAATCTAGTGTGCTTGCAGTCATGCATTGCAAGAGTCTAGGAGTATCAACTGTTATTGCTAAGGTTAAAAGCCATACAGCAAAAAAAGTCCTTGAAAAAATTGGCGCAGATTCAGTCATCTCACCAGAATATGAGATGGGTCGTTCGTTGGCGCAGACTATTTTATTTAATAACAGCGTTGATGTTTTTCAGTTGGACAAAAATGTCTCGATAGTCGAGATGAAAATTCCACGGTCGTGGGCAGGTAAGAGTCTAAGTCATCTTGATCTTCGAGGACAATACAATCTCAATATTCTTGGTTTTCGTGACTATGAAAATGCTCCCTTGGATGTTCAATTTGGGCCGGATGATCTATTGAAAGCTGATGGCTATATGATGGCAGTAATCAATAACCAATATTTAGATAATCTAGCACACCTCAATGATTAAAAGAGAAATGACCATTCTTTTTTCTAGTGACTATTGAGTCAATATAAGTATTTTATAAGAAGGATTTAAGAAAAATTTTAACTTTTTCTTAATCCTTTTTAATTTTAGGAGATTATACTAGAGTCATCAAAAAAGAAAACTCTAAGGAGAATCCTATGAAATTCAATCCAAATCAGAGATATACTCGTTGGTCTATTCGCCGCCTCAGTGTCGGTGTTGCTTCAGTTGTTGTGGCTAGTGGCTTCTTTGTCCTAGTCGGTCAACCAAGTTCTGCACGTGCTGATGTCGTCAATCCGACTCCTGCCCAAGTCGTGTCAAACGACGCCTCAGTGAGTGAAAAGGGCGACCTATCAGCAGAGGTTCTAGATAAAGCAGTAGATGTAGATCTTTCTTCAGAACAGTCTGTTCCAACACCTCAAGCAAGTGTGGATACGACAAGTTCTTCAGAAAAAGCGGACGAAACTGCTAAAGAGCCAGTAGTAGCACCAAAAGAAGAAGTGCAAGCACAACCTGACTCTAAGAAACCAACAGAAGATGCAGTTAAACCTGTGGAAAGTCCTGCGTCTACAGCTTCTGGACAAGACCGCGAAGCCAGTGAAGCGCAACCAGCGACCACTCCAGCTGAAGTGCAAAAAGGTGTGGCCGACAACACCAAAGACACAGTAGAAGTCCCAGCTAGCTACCTTGACAAAGCCAATTTCCCAGGACCATTTACAGCTGGTGTCAACCAAGTCATTCCATACGAATTCTTCGCTGGTGACGGTATGTTGACTCGCCTTATCTTGAAATCCTCTGATAAGGCTCCATGGTCAGATAATGGAACGGCTAAAAATCCTGCTCTCCCACCGGTAGAGAAATTGAGCAAAGGTCTTTACTTCTATGAAGTAGACTTGGCAGGTACTCAAGGTAAATCTGACAAAGAGCTACTTGACCTCTTGAAACAAAATGGTACTCAAAGTTATAAAGCTACCATCAAGGTGTACGGTGTGAAAGATGGCAAGCCTGACTTAACTAATCTGGTAGCGACTAAGAATTTGGATGTCAACTTGAATGGTTTAACCACACCAGCTGAAGTGCAAAAAGGTGTGGCTGATAATACCAAAGACACAGTAGATGTCCCAGCTAGCTACCTTGACAAAGCCAATTTCCCAGGTCCATTTACAGCCGGCGTCAATCAAGTCATTCCATATGAGTTCTTTGCTGGTGATGGTATGTTGACTCGCCTTATCTTGAAAGCATCTGATAAGGCTCCATGGTCAGATAATGGAACGGCTAAAAATCCTGCTCTCCCACCGGTAGAGAAATTGGGCAAAGGCCTTTACTTCTATGAAGTGGACTTGGCAGATACCCAAGGAAAATCTGACAAAGAGCTACTTGACCTCTTGAAACAAAATGGAACGCAAAGTTATAAAGCTACTATTAAAGTGTACGGTGTGAAAGATGGCAAGGCCGATTTGACTAACCTAGTAGCGACTAAAGATTTGACTGTTAATTTGAATGGCTTGACCACACCAAATCAGGTTAAAGAGTCTGTTGTTAACAATGTCAAAGACATGATTGATGTTCCAGCTAGCTACCTTGATAAGGCTAAGGTTCCTGGACCTTTCTTGGCCGGTGTCAACCAAGTTATACCATACGAAGCTTTTGGTGGAGATGGTATGTTGACTCGCCTCTTGTTAAAAGCCTCAGACAAAGCCCCTTGGTCAGACAACGGAACGGCTAAAAATCCAGCTCTATTGCCACTTGAAGGCTTGGCTAAAGGCCAATATTTCTACGAAGTGGATTTGAATGGCAATACGGTTGGCAAAGATGGTCAGGCCTTGCTGGAGCAACTTCGAGCTAACGGAACCCACACATATCTAGCTACTGTTAAAGTCTATGGCGCTAAAGACGGCAAACCTGATTTGACCAATTTGATTGCTACTCGTCAAGTAACGATTCAGCTTCGTGGAAAAGAAATGGCGACAATACCATCTCAACAAGGTCAGATGAATACGAAGCCTTCTGAAACAGGCTCTATAGGTGCGACTGAGGGTATGATGGGTACAAATCACCATATGTCAGATATGAAAGTAGATCAACCAGCTTCTAGCCAAATGGCTAATATGATGAAAAAAGATGATAAAGCGATGCTACCAAATACTGGTGAAGCTCAAACGGCTACAGCTGGACTTGGAATCCTTGGCCTAGCCTTGGCAGGTTTTGTTGGATTTTTAGGTTGGAAAACCAAAAGAGAAGATTAAGGTTCAAATCATTTAAACATTACGGAAAATAGTGTTATACTAAAGCAAGTATAACACTGTTTTTATCGAAGGAGTGTCAGATGAAAAAGACAATTTTGTTGGTTGATGATGAGATAGATATTCTAGATATTCAAAATCGCTATCTTATGCAGGCAGGTTACGATGTTTTAGTTGCCCATGATGGCAAGGAAGGCTTAGAACTTTTTAGAAAAAAATCTATCGATCTCATTATCACAGATATCATGATGCCTAATATGGACGGTTATGATTTCATCAGCGAAGTTCAGTATATTGCCCCTGATCAACCCTTTCTCTTTACAACTGCTAAGACAAGCGAACAGGATAAGATTTATGGATTAAGTTTGGGGGCGGATGATTTTATAGCTAAACCGTTTAGCCCACGGGAATTGGTTTTGAGAGTGAATAATATCTTGCGCCGCCTTAGTCGTGGCGGAGAGACTGAGCAGATTGAGTTTGGTGACTTAGTGATCAACCATGTGACTCATGAAGTTCGCATTGGGGAACAGCCTTTGGAATTGACAGTGAAATCTTTTGAACTTTTATGGATATTAGCCAGCAATCCTGAGAGAGTCTTTTCAAAGACTGAACTTTACGAGAAGGTATGGCAGGAGGACTATGTGGATGATACCAATACACTCAATGTTCATATTCATGCTTTGAGACAAGAGTTGAGTAAGTATACGAATTTAAACACTCCTGCTATCAAAACTGTTTGGGGATTGGGCTATAAGATGGAAAGACCGAGAGGTAAAAAATGAAATTAAAAAGCTATATTTTAGTGGGGTATCTAGTTTCGACTCTACTAACGATTTTGGTCGTTTTCTGGGCAGTCCAACGAATGTTGATTGAGAAAAGTGAAGTTTACTTTCTGGTTGGAATGACCTTGATTGCTAGTTTCATTGGCGCTGCAGTGAGCATCTTTCTTTTGTCGCCTGTGTTCTCTTCTCTGAAACATTTGAAAAAACAAGCTCAGAATATAGCTGGCAAAGATTTCAGCACAAAAATTGATACCAAAGGGCCATTAGAATTTCAAGAGCTGGGCCAGGCTTTTAATGACATGTCCCGCAATTTACAAGATACCTTTCAATCACTTGATGAGAGTGAGCGAGAAAAGAGAATGATGATTGCTCAGCTCTCTCACGATATTAAAACTCCCATTACCTCCATTCAGGTTACTGTGGAAGGAATTCTAGATGGAGTAATCAAGGAAGAGGAACGACTCCATTACTTAACCACGATTGGTCGCCAAACCGAGCGTTTAAACAAGCTAGTCGAAGAATTGGATGTTTTGACTCTTAACGCTCAGCCTCAAGATATAGCTGATGAAGAAGTCGAAGATGTGTTTTTAGATCAGCTGTTGATTGAGTCGATGAGTGAATTTCAACTTCAGATTGAGCAAGAGGAGCGTGATGTCTACATTCAAGTAAAGCCTGAATCTGCGAAAATCAAGAGTCATTACAACAAACTCTCTCGTATTCTAGTCAATTTGTTAAACAATGCCTTTAAATATTCAGAACCAGGAACAAGAATCGAGGTTCTTGCCCAATTAACAGAAGAAGAGCTGATAATCAGTGTGAAAGACGAGGGTCAAGGTATTCATCCTGAAGATTTGGAAAAAATTTTTAACCGACTTTATCGTGTAGAAACGTCGCGTAATATGAAGACAGGTGGTCATGGATTAGGACTTGCGATTGCACGAGAACTAGCTCATCAACTTGGTGGTGAAATAACAGCAGAAAGCCAGCATGGATTAGGAAGTACGTTTACATTTCATCTTAATTTGAAATAAAACTAAAAAAATTCTCTTTACAAATGTAGTATTTCATGGTACAATAGCCTTTGTGTGAAATAGCAGCAGGAAAGCATGAAGCTCGTCAACAGGTGTCTTATAACAAGTAACCTTGGCTGTTTAGGCGAAGGGCATCTGCACGAATCAGGGCTTTCTAAGTGACTATTTCCGCCGAAATTATATTTATATTAGGAGGACATACATATGTCACGTTATACAGGACCATCTTGGAAACAAGCTCGTCGCCTTGGCCTTTCACTTACAGGTACAGGTAAAGAATTGGCACGTCGTAACTACGTACCAGGACAACACGGACCAAACAACCGTTCTAAATTGTCAGAATACGGTTTGCAATTGGCTGAGAAACAAAAACTTCGTTTCACTTACGGAGTAGGTGAAAAACAATTCCGTAACTTGTTCGTACAAGCTACAAAAATCAAGGGCGGAATCCTAGGTTTCAACTTCATGCTTCTTTTGGAACGTCGTTTGGATAACGTAGTTTACCGTCTTGGTCTTGCGACTACTCGTCGTCAAGCTCGTCAATTCGTAAACCACGGTCACATCCTTGTTGACGGAAAACGTGTTGATATCCCATCATACCGCGTAACTCCAGGTCAAGTAATCTCAGTTCGCGAAAAATCATTGAAAGTTCCAGCAATCCTTGAAGCAGTTGAAGCTACTCTTGGACGCCCAGCATTCGTATCATTCGATGCTGAAAAATTGGAAGGTTCATTGACTCGTTTGCCAGAACGTGATGAAATCAACCCAGAAATCAACGAAGCACTTATCGTTGAATTCTACAACAAAATGCTTTAATTTTAAGAAATATATTACAGAAAGCCTACAACAGTGGGCTTTTTGCTTTGTAAAAAACAAAAAATAAGAAAAATTTATCTCAATATCTTGACAAGATTCTAAAAGTAGG